>NZ_CP029496.1 GCF_003325475.1 Chromobacterium phragmitis | reverse complement strand
ATCAATTGATTCATGCGGTCCTGCGCCATCCACCCCTTCACATATCCGTCATAACTCTGCGTCAACACCGAAGCGTACTGGGCCCGAATCGCCAACTCCTCCTGAAAGCCGCCGCGCCAGTCCGTGCCGCAAAGGGAGGCAAGGCTCGATGCAAGAGTCAGCCATGCTTTCGTCTGACATTCTCCTTATCCGCCTCCGACGATTTAACCGGCTCCCCTCCGCATCCAGATTCGGGCCAATTTCATAAGGCGTCATGATCTCCTTCCTGCGCTCAGGGGATAAGCGGCCAACCAACCATAGAAAGAAACAGGTTGATTCGCCATAAAACAGCCATTCAGCCAAAGAACCGCGATCCTGATTCGCGAACTGCTCAATCACCCGCTGGTTCGCATTCATTCCTCCCGATGTTCCATATATGAAGAATCGATCTCCGCGGATAGCCTGCGCGGCTGCTTGCCCCAGATATGTCGCCTCTTGCCGCTTCATTTTGTTTTCATATTCTATTTTTTTACGATCAGCTTGCCTTCTTCTTTTTTCTGCCATTCTGATGAGTTGATTCATCCATTTGCCGCTGAGTCATGTACCAGCTCAATAAGGACCGATATAAGGAATATTTTTTACCGTCTCCGATGAGATTTTTGTCGTTATGTTTTCCCGGATCAGGTTTCGTATCCACTCTTTGAAATAATCTTCCACCTGCTGCTTTACATAATCCTCACCGAGCTCGTCACGGACTGGATAAATTCATCTTTGTTGACTTTATTCAGATACTGAATGACTGGATTATTCGACGTATAGACAACATTCCGCCAACTTGCGATGCCACCCGGAAAAGACTTTCCCATTCTTGCAAGATTCGTTCATGGAGAGCTTTTCCAGCTTTCGGCAGAATACTTCGCGCCAAATCCTGTATCACTCCCGCCTTGGCCTTGCGTATCAATTCATTCGCAATTGCTTGCGGCTGACCGTATACCCCAGCTGGCCGCCTCGGAAATTGGCGCCTTCGCCCACGAAAGTCTCCACCGCATTCTGAAATCGCCGCCTCGGGGAGTTCTTCAACTGCTCGGATCCCTGGCATCTTTTCGATTTGCTGGGCAGGTATTTCCTGCTGCAGCTTGGCGTAATCGCCCAAACCTGGCTTTCAGCCAGCGCATCCAGCCGCTGCGCCAGATCTGACCGACCGAGCCCCCGCCGCCCGACTTTCCGCCGGCAACCGCAATAAAGGGCGCAAGTCCCGGCAGCATTTGAAACCCGAGCAGGACGCCAACACCGCGCCGCCTGCCCTTTGCAGCCATTTCGAATGGCGGCTCTCATTCCTGCGTCCTCACTTCGCATAACCTTGCACCGACTGCCCCTGAGCAGCTTGCGCAAACGTTCCTTCATCGCCATCTTGGCATTGTTGGATGCCATGACGGCCAGCAGCCGCTCTTGACGCAATGACGACTGATATTGACTCAGCAGCAGCCCGGATTGAATGGCCAGCAACTGCACTTGGGCTTTCATCGCCGTTCCGGATTCATCCCCTCGATGGTTTCCTGGGACATCGACAACAGCACATCATTGACGGCCTTCACCTCTTCCGCCGACATGTCGTATTGACGATAACTGTTGTATGCCGCCAATTGGGCAGAGTTATACCCAAGCCGGCGCGCCTCATATCTTGGGGCAGCCGGGTTCTGTTGATCTGATCCTGTGATGCGGGAATGCTGGGTTCCAGGCCGATGGTCAATTCGCGTTGTAATCCGCCATCTGGTTTTCTTGAGGCGTCGGAATGTAGCCAGGCTCGAACGAGGGCGGCTGCATGGCCTGCCGGCGTTCGTCCGGGCTCGCGGCCTGATACCAGCCGGTAACCGCGCCGTAGTAGCCCTGAATAGCCGTGGAGTGATCCAGATTGTCCGCCATGCTGCCCGTAATGGCCTGCAGCTTCGCCGTGGACTCCCTGCGCGCGGCTACCGCGGCGCCAGGAGAGCCGGTCTTTTGAGCGTCATTGGGCACCGTTCCCGGATTGGGCAGCTGCTTGCCGCACCAAAAATCGCATTGCTGCTTGCGGTTTTTCTCCTCCTCCTGCCCGATTTTGTCCCGATTCTTTTTCCCTCTTCCCGCGTCAAGACCGCCTGCTCGATCTGCGCTTTCAGCTGCGCGTACTCTTGCTGGAGAATCTGCGTCACGCGTTCAGGATTTTTCCCAAAATGTCGCCCCAGTCGGCATATGCCGCAACCGGCGTCATGATCAAGACGCCGCCAAGCGCAATCACGACTGCCTTTTTCCTGAGTGATGATTTATTTAAGTTTCGTAAAATATTCATTTAATTAAACCTTTCATCAGTAAGGCTTGCCCTTTCGCTCAGGGTCGTCCAAACGCCACTCCTGAGGCTGCATGGCTGGCGGCTGAATGGGACACGCCTCCCAAGCCGGATCCGGCCCATCCGAATCTTGCGGCCACTTCACCGTTTCAGCCGGGTCGCCCGTTTCCTTGGCTTCTTCCTGCGGCTGAGCCGGGGGAGCGCCTTGACAAACATATAAGTGGGTCCAACCGGCGGAAAGGGCTTCTTGTAGACAGGAATATGCGCCTCCCAGTGCAAATGGGGCCCTGTGCTGACGCCACCCGTCATGCCGGAATAACCCAGCAACTCGCCGGTTTTCACTCTCTGTCCATTTCTGACCGAAATGGAGTTCAAGTGCAGATAACGCGTCAAATAACCGCTGGGATGCTGGATATTGAGTAATTGCCGCCCTGGCCGATTCCGAGCCACCGTCTGAATCACGCCGTCGGCAGGCGCATAAATCGGCGTATTGCTTGGCATGGCTATGTCGTCGCCATAGTGGGGCCTGTATTGCCCTGTCGTGGCTGTTCTCTCAGCGGGGTGGCATGGCTGCTGATGCGCATGGGAATCGTAAATGGCTTGGCGAAGCAGAAGCCCGATTTTCCGCCCCCTCCGTTGCCGCCCGCATCCGCAGCGGCTCCCGCCGGCAGCGACATGCCGACAACGCCAAGGCCGCCAATCGAAAGCGCAACCAGCGTCAGCGCAAAGCACGATAGAAACGTCTTCATTTCTCGAGTTCATCCATCTTGCGCCAGACTGAGCGGACGGCGTCAATCGCGGCGCGATGCCGCGCATAATAGGCCTCGTCGGTCTTGTCATGCTTCAAACCGGCGAATAGCGCTTCGCTCATGCGGTCCGCCATGACGCCGCATGCGGCATTATCCGGACGCTGCAGCGCAGGATCGTAGAGATCCAGCCCCGGAGACGTCACCGCCGCCACATAGTCGAACCGATTGAACTTTATCGTCGACAAAAAGGCGTTCCGTTTGACCTCGCCTCTTCCGCCTGCATAGCCAACCGGCTCCAAACCGCCTGTTGCCGCTTCGCCTGCCTGGGAGGTTTGCCACAAGGCCTCTTCGAAGCATCTCCATCGTCCGGCAACACCACGCACCACTCCGAGCCAGCGCCGGCCAACTTTTCGAACTTGGCACGCGTAGCCTTGTCCTCCGCTTGATCCAACGGCGTGTTCTGATAGTTGTAGCGAAAATAATCTCCCGCCATTTGCTTGCAACCCGCCTCATACATCAAGCCAGCCATCACCATGACCGCCTTGCTTGGCCTGCTGCGGATTTGCCCCATCAAACCATTGGCTCCATTCTTGGCCAAGAATGCATTGAAAGCTCCGGAGGGATGAAAACGCGTCAGTCCATCCCTGGCCGCCCGTTCGATGGCGCCAGTCATGATGGACTCGGCTTGCGAACCGGAGACTTGGCCAAACGTCATGGGAGCCGCTACGGCCAATATCGGAAGCAAGATGGCAAAACGAGACATTTCAGCACCAAAATGATATTTAGTTTATTAAAACACATTCTATATCAAACATTTTTTAAAGTAAATGCAAAAGTACCCTGCTCACTCCCGCAACCACACCAATCTGCGCCAGCCTAGCGCGCCGCGAGCACGCCACGGCAGCACACTGGATGACGCACCGCCCAGACGCACGGCAACACAATGCCTGCACATCTTCATTCGCCTTATCAATTTTTGATATTATTTACTATAGTATGTATGATATCAAATCTTTATCAAATGCAGTCACTTCCCATCGAGGGCGACATGATACCCAGTGAACTAGTGCGCTCAACACCGACAAGAGACACCCTTGATGCGGCCTTGCGCAATAACGAGTTCAGACTTCACTACCAACCACAACTCAGCTGCTCCAGCCTGCAACTCACCGGCGCGGAAGCGCTGACGCGATGGAAGCAATCGCCATCCTCATCCAAGCTGACCAACCCCTCCCACTTCATCCCGCAAGCGGAAGAAAACGGTTTCATCATGGCGTTAGGCGATTGGTGCCTGCAAACCGCCATCCAGACTACCAGCGCCTGGGAGCGCGGCAGCCTGCCGCCTCATTTCCGAACCGCCATCAACCTGTCCGTTCGACAAATCACACCTGAGCTTCCCAAACGGATTGACTCCCTCATCCGCGAGGCGGGCCTAGATCCCTGGCGAATCGAGCTGGAGATCACTG
This sequence comes from Chromobacterium phragmitis, assembly GCF_003325475.1. NCBI lineage: Bacteria > Pseudomonadati > Pseudomonadota > Betaproteobacteria > Neisseriales > Chromobacteriaceae > Chromobacterium > Chromobacterium phragmitis. The sequence goes on along the minus strand of NZ_CP029496.1, from coordinate 13,072 downwards.
AATCTTTCTTGTTCCAGGACTTGCCGACCATGACGGACATCGCTCGGCAGCTCCGAAACCTAGGCGTCCGAGTCGCCATAGACGACTTTGGAACCGGTTTTTCCGTTCTGGAACACCTAAGGCACATCCCCGCCACCACGATCAAGATCGACCGCAGCTTTACCCAGCGAATGCTCCGCATAGAGCGTGACCACATCATCATGCGCAATTTGATACGCATGATCCGGGACCTGGGCATGGAAAGCATTTGCGAAGGCGTGGAAACGGCGGAACAGTTGAAAGCTGTCCAGGATATGGGTGCCGACCACTGGCAAGGATTTCTGTTTTCGCCCGCCATCCCGGCAGAGAACCTCACCTTGCTTCTGCCCAGCGAAAGCGACACTCCCCCCTCCCCCAGAGCAGCCAGGGCAAATAACTACCCCTGAGACATTTCAAAATGCTGACCGGCGTCACTCCCCAGGCCCCGAGAGGGCGCAAACATGGGAATTACAACTAAAACAAAATATGCAAAAAAGGAAATTAAGTAAATATACGAATGTATATGCATTTAAAATCTGAGTACCATTGCCCTATATTTAATAAAAACTTACAAATGCAACGAAAATGGCATGGCACTTAGAAGACAATGCTGGCGTTGTGCTGTCTGGACACGAGGACATATGCACATCATGGTTTCACAAGATCCGACAGCAAGATGGAAGCGTGGATGTCAACATTCGAGGCATTCTGCGGCTGATCAATCATAACGGCCTCGTGGTCGCCACGTTCCTGGGCCATGATGAGAAACACGCCAGCGGGAGACTGCGCGCCAAGACCCCCGCATCTCAATCCTGACCGCCGCCAGCGGGAGAGGCGCCTCTGGAACCATCGCCAGCAGGCGCCCTCCCCTATGCTCAAGCCCCAGGCTCAACGCGGCGCTCCCGCCAAGACCGTACATCCTAACTGTGATATTCTTCACAGCCAATTTCCCAAGAATGAAATGCGCCAGTTGGCGCCGTAAGAAAATCTTGCCGCCAACACAGAATAGGCGCCCCGCTGCGCGCGCATGCTCAATCCAAGCCCCCATGGAATTCAGCAAAGTCCAGGAAGGGCTTCGCCCATCCGGCAGCCACGCTCCAGGCTGAAAAGATCATCTCGCGTTTCAAAGCTTCTGGCATCACGCTACCGGTCCTTGCTGCTTTGAGGCTGACAAAGACAGAATAATTGATGGATAAAACCCAAAAACTCAAAGAAACGCTGGATCACTACCGCAGGCGTGTCTCCATCCTGAAAAAAGGATACGCTCAGGAGCGTTACCGCATCGACCAGCTCAGCCGCTCATTCCTTGGCCAGTTGGTGACGAATGAAATCAGCACCGTGGATGTGGCCACGTATCGGGACCAGCGGCTTGCCCAGATCAACCCCAAGACCAACAAACCCATCTCGGCGGCCACCGTGCGGCTCGAAATGTCCTTGCTCAGCAACTGTCTGGATATCGCGCGAATTGAATGGGGCGTCTGCGATGGCAACCCTGTGAAAAATGTCAAGAAACCCAAAACCCCGCCAGGCAGGGAAAGGCGGCTAACCGCTCGCGAAGAGCGCCTCATCCTGCGCTACTGCCACAACCATTCCAATCAAGAGCTGTACTCGATCGTGGTGCTTGCGCTGGAAACCGCCATGCGACAAGGAGAGATCCTCAAGCTGGAGTGGGAGCACATCAATCTGAAAACACGGATCGCCCATTTGCCGGATACCAAGAACGGCTCGAAGCGAGATGTCCCTCTCTCAGTCAAGGCCAGGGACGCATTGATCAGGCTGGGGGTCAAATCCAAAGGCCGGGTCATGAGTTACGGCCCTAATGGTTTGAAAAGCACCTGGCGCTTCATGGTGATCAAGCTAGGAATTGAAGACCTCCATTTTCATGACCTGCGTCACGAAGCCATCAGCCGCCTGGTTGAGCTCGGCACGCTCGATCTGCTCGAAGTAGCTGCGATCAGCGGCCATAAATCGCTGGCCATGCTGAAACGCTATACCCATCTCCGAGCGCAAAGACTGGTTCGAAAACTTGAAGGCAACAAGCACAAAGGCAAGCAGGCGGTGCTGGACCACCTCATCCCCTACCCCGCCTGCATGGAAGAGCGCAATAACCATATTGAATTGAGATTGCTGGACTTTGACAATCTGGTCACGCGCGCGGCGACGGAAGAGCAGGCCATACACTCGGCGCAAGACATCCTGCTAAGAACCATTCTGACCTCCATGAGGGATGCGAAGCCCATTCCTCAACCAGATCAATACCTTGAAGCAATAGATGAAAGAAAAGTGATCATGATCGACCCCCTGGCCAGCCAGCATGCTTAACACTTTATTTTAAATAAACTATCAAAAAATCAAATATATCCCATTGATTTAAAAGGAAAATAAAAGCGACAAACACGCTTGTCAATCCGGTAGCTGGAAAACTGTAAACAATGCGGTGAAAGGCTCATATAAAAACTTGGGTTCGGCAACAGGGACGTATAGTGGATTTAACGATAGCGCTCACGCGATCATAATTCAGGCTTTGGGTGGCGCTTGTTGGAATAAGTATTCACTGGTAGCTTCGGTTGAAGGCGTCGGAACTGTCGCATCGAACATCGATAACAATAATGAGTGGTGGAAAATGACAACCCTCTCATTCCCAGTCCCTGCCTACACCTCCTATAGAATTGATGCTTACCCTTTTGAGTGCGGCGGCGCAGCTTACAGTATACTTCAGTTTAATATTATATAATTGTCAATCCGGCGTGTGGCAACCTCCAACGAGACCCTTCGAAATCCCATGCTTTGATTATTACAAAAGAGCCCCCGTTTATAATGCTTGGTTGCAGACCTATGGCAATAAATGGGATGCTCCTGACGATCTACACTTCTGGTGCGGAGCAAGAGCCACGATAGAATATGTAATAGGTATTGGCACTAGCTGGGAGCCCTAGTTGTCAATCCGGTCGTTGGGTTTTTGGTACAAAAGCCATATCAGGAATGCTTTGTGGGATTCACATCGTGGGAGATGGTCGAGGTTCACAACTTCAACTGTGCCAAGGGCACGACCCCGCAAGCAGTTGCCCTCGAGGGTTTCATTCCAAGTCATATCCAGGCTTTGATTATGTTTGGAATATCACTTGTGTCGCAGATTAGTTTGTCAATCCGGTACTTGGAAAAAACAAAGTGGACTGACGGCAGTAATATATCAATGCCCACTCGACAGCTATACAGGCTCAGGAGAGTGGGCTAGTTATGGATGTCTGGGTCAATACTCGGCAACATCCACTTGTACTAATGTCTGGTGGAATGGCGGTGGACGTTCATACACTCGCGCCTGCACTCCGATGCAATAACCTTCGCAACAAAAAAAGCCCTGACGGGCTTTTTTTTGCAATCTGCTGCTGAATAAGAGAGTGCAATTGAACTAGCGGCATGAAAAATACTACTAGCGACTTTAATACTGCATCTCTGCAGGAATGGGGAATATATTATATAACACAGGAGCAGGAATAAATCAGATCGCGCCTTGATAAGTGGAAATGGCAAGTCTACTGATCAGTTGTCAATTTGCAACTTTCCAATAAAAACCGAAAAGCTGGACAAAATCATTTGCGCAAAATTTTGTCCCTGCAGAGTAAACTCCAGAAGCATATGGGCCGGATATATATGTGGCATTTGGATGCCATCCATTCAGTGAAACTGCCCATTTTCCTGTCGCAGGAACAGTCCAGCATCCATAGTACCCCGTCACTACCGACCCAAACGTGGACGGGGCTGGTGCGAGAACTCCCTGCATTGAAACCCAACGACCGGATTGACAACTAGGGCTCCCAGCTAGTGCAATACCTATTACATATTCTATGTGGCCTGTCCGACAGAATGAGATGTCAGGAGCATCCATTTATTGCATAGTCTGCAACCAGCATTATAAACGGGCTCTTTTGAATAATCCAACAAGCGCCACCCAAAGCCTGAATTATGATCCGTGAGCGCTACGTTAATCCACTATAGCCTGTTGCAACCAAGTATAGGCCTTTCAGCATGTTTACAGTTCCACACCGGATTGACAAGAAAGTATCAAGCCAGCGCTTGATCGCGCAATCGCCCCCTCGGGACTGCATCCAGGCTCGTTCTCCGCAACCACCTTGTTGGGGTACAGCGTATTCCCCTGAACCATGTTGCCTGCGACAACATTCTGAGCGGCTTTGACATCATTCGAGGCGCGGACATCATGCGCCGCAACAACATCCTGCCCTGCTTCCACGTTCTGTCCGGCCGTTACTTTCCCTCCCGCCGCGACATCTCGCCCCGCTGACACATTCATATTGGCGAAAACGGAGGCGCCGGCCTTCACATCTCCTCCCATCGTTATGGTGCCGCTGCCCAGTATGTCCTTGGCGTTCAAGATGTCATGAGCATCCATATTCAGGTTGCCCGTCATGGGTTTGGTGCCGTCGCGACGCAGAAATTCGTCAAAGTCGGCGCGGATATATCCGCCCCTCATCGCGACGATGCCTCCCGGCGCGCCCGCAACTGGATTGGGAATGGCCTCCACCGCGCCTCCGGGGCTATGAAAGGTCAGGTTGGCGTTACTGTTCGCATTGCTGGGAGACAAAAATGACGCGCCGCCATTAATGCCAATCGCCTGGACCGCCGCGCCGGTTGCCATGTAGTCCACCCTATCGCTCGCGCCCGGGAAAGGCATCAGCAAAGGGCGGTCGATATAGGTCAGGGCATTGACGTTGCAGGTAGCCTGGTCCACGCAGGATCCCCCCCGGCTCAACCTGATCACGTAGTTTCCGCCTGGGATCGGCGGCGTGGCGCCGAAGCCGCTCAAGCCTGCTATGCTGGCGATTTCCGCCGCAGTGGGCGCCGCCGCATTTTGCACAATGACGCGGCCGCCGGCATCCTTCACTTGCGAAGGACCGCCGAACAGCGCGGAAACGATCTGCGGGTGATATTGCACGACATAGCTGTTCACGCCCTTGCCCAACTCCGCCAGCGCGCCGCCCACAATCTCTCCGCGCGATACGCGCCACTCGTTGACCTGCCGCACGCCAAAATAGGAAAGCACCATCCCGATCATGACCACGGCGATCGCCACGCCTATCAATATTTCGCCTGCCTGCTTTCTTCGCATCAAACACCCCTGCTTTGCACGTTTCTGCGGCGCTGGCTTTCAATCTCGCCGTCCAGCCGCGCGTATTCGCCTCTGGCGATGAACTGGGACAGGTCCTTGCGCTCGCGCAAATCCAGCGACAGCACTTGGGGAATGCCGTTATCCAGCCGCTGATGGAACGACATCCGCAACGCGTCCGCGATGAACTCATCAGCCTGAGACTCTCCGCCGGAGCGGGCCAAAGCCGCCAAGCGCCGCAGGCCGGACGATATATCCCGCGAATGGATGGTGGACAACACCAGATGCCCATCCACGGCGATGCGCAGCAATTCCGCCGCGCTGTGGCCATCCCTCACCTCGCCTATCATCAGCATGGAACGGTCCCGCGCGGGGAAAGAGCGCAGGGCCGCGGTGATGGATTCCGCATAACGCCGGTCAAAGTTGAACTCCTGGCCGGAGGGTGATTCGCCAACATCGATCTGGGTGCAATAACCCTCGCCATGCCAGCCTTCGATCACGATTTCAATCGGGTCTTCCACCGTTTGCGCGAAACCGCCGAACTTCTCCAGCCTGGACACCACCATCGCATTCATCGTGGTGGTCTTGCCCGAGCCGGTCAGTCCGGAAAACAGCACCAGTCCGCCGCTCTTTCGCAATTCGTCAGACAGCATCATGTTGGCGTGGCAGTCCAGCAACTTGAGTTCCGCCAGCCTGGGCGCCCGATTCATTACCAGCCGGCAGGCGTAACGGTATTGCTGAATGCGCTGCACCCGCCAGCGCATGCCCTGCAAGGTGACCGGAAATGCCGTGCGCCGGCCCACCGCCTGCTGTTCGATCAGCACCGCCTCGGTCATCTTGGTCAGGAAGCCCTTGAATTGTTCCCCAGGCTTGACCTGGCCAGGAAAAAGCACCGACTGCTGCCAGTCGCGGACATGCAGTTGCACGTCGGTGAAGATTTGCTGCTGTTGGCTCATGGCCGCCTTCCCAGACAAACACGGCCCGCGTCCGGCCATGCCGGCGCGAGCCAGACTCGCTTAGCGCGTGAACTCAAAGACAATATCTTGAGAATTGGCGGCGGCGCATGCATTGGCCATGCCAGTAGCGGACAACGGCACGGGAGTGGCAGCCGCCAAGTTCTTCACCACGGTGGAGCCCACGGTGATTCGCGTGAACATGGTTTGCACATTGGGAATCAGCTTGGAGCACGCTTCAGGGCCATATCCCCGGGAGGTGATAGATATCCCGTCATTGCTTCCGAACAAGTTCGACAGCGCCCATGCAACCGTGCCGCCAAAGCGATTATTGATGTTGCCGCCAAAGACACGATCCGGCGGCGCCAGCCTCAGATTGATGGCGGCAGCCGCATTCAACCCGCTCAAATCCGCCCCTGTGCCGGCCACCCGCCCTGCATTGGACACCATTTGCTGGAGATCGCCGGTTTCGGCGTTGACCTTGATATTGGTCATCACCGTCGGCACCGCCAGAAACGCGATGGCCATGATGAAAGCGATGATCGCCACGGCAACCGAAATTTGCACCAGGTCGAAACCCGCCTGGCGCTTGAGCGAGCTCCGGACGCCTGTTTTGCGGATGCTTTGCATATGATTCATACCCCCTCCAATCAAAATTAAAATGTTAACTATAATGTATACTATAACAAACTTTGAATTTGAAATGCAAAGCTAAATCGGCCCGCCTGTCATTTGCTGAATCTGGTTGCTGGATTCCAGCGCGGTCAGCAACATGCCCGCCACGGTCAACATGATGAAACCGCCGACAATAACGATCAGAATGTTCCGGATCATCGAAGATCGCTCGGCAATCATCTCGGCGATTTCCTCGATGGTGCCCAGACCAATCTTACGAATGCCGTCTTCAAAGTTGCTGCGCTCGGCATATTCGGCGATCCGGTCGAAAATCTCTTCGGAAAACAAGCCGGTATCCATCGCTTTCAGGATGCTGCGATTGTCGGTGAGCGACACGCGTATCCTCGCCAGATGCCAGCGCATCCACGGAGTGGCGCCCTGCTCCAGCAGGCATACCGCGTCAAAGGTTGCGGTATGCGCCTGGGACATGGCCGCCAGGGATACCAGAAATTCGCTCGCTTTCAGGTCGCGGTAGATGGAATACGGCAGCCTGCGATCCAGGCGGTTGCGCATCGGCCCCGTCCAGCGCGGCAGAGACCAGAAATACGCGACCAGCAAACAGGCGGGCACGCCGTATATCAGATACCAGAAATCCCTGATCACGTGGGACATCCAGTACAGGATGCGTCCGATCAAAGGGAATTTGTCCGGCGGCATGATCTGCTCCATGATGGGCATCATCCCCAGCGCCACCCCCAGTTGCACGCCCGTCATCAGCATCAGCAGAAATATGGGCAGCGACACCGCCAACTTGATGGCCTTCGCGTTGCGCTCCCGAATTTTCACCACTTTGGCCAGGAAGCGGAGCGCCGACGGCAAGTCCCCTCTTTCACCGGATCCGATCACCATCAAGTCATCGGCCGGCACCGTGCCCTCCCATGCAGACTTCAAGTTCTTGGAAGCCGCGCGGTCACGCCACAACGCGAACAAGGGCGCCATGCTGTTGCCACGCTCCCGCGCCAACGCATGCTTCTGCGAGAACAGCTCGTAAGGATTGGCGCCATCCTCGATCGAGTCGGCCAAATCACTGTAAAATTTGGCGCGCAGCTTCAAGAATTTCCGCTTCGCTCTAGCCAGGCCAGCATATTGTTGCTTGCGGGCCGCCCCCCCTCTCAGCATTTGCCTGATACCCTCCATCATCGCGCGCCCCCCGCCAGCCGATAGTCCACCGTTCCGGCCTGAATGGCCTGCAGCAGCTTGGCGCTGATCCTTTGATCTTGCCGCAGACCCTTCTCAACCAGATCGCCCAGCGTCACCAAACCGATCTCCTTTTGAAACACCCGGCCATCCCATACCTCGCTCAACCAAACCTCCCCGGCATAACCCGTCCCGCAGCAGGGCGCCTCCGTGTTCCGCGTGCGGACACGCTCAAAGCTCGCCCCGCGAAAATCATTGACCACTTCGGTCAACTCCCTGGCGGCCTGCTCCGCATCCACCGGGTTTGCGCAAATCGGACACAGCGCCGGCACACGTCGGGTATTGACCCCCATGAGCACACGCCCCTTGGCCCACTCAGGTCGCTCCCCCAGCAGGAACATCAAGGCCGACTCCGCATTGGCCTGACGGCTTGGATACACCGCGATCACCGGAGAGGAAAAGCCGCGCAAACAATCCGCATCCGGATTCGCCAGCACCGTCGCCACGCCGGCAATGGCACTCTCCTCGCCATATGCCGCCGGCACTCCGCCGCGCCACGCCTCGGCCAACAACGATGCCGTCAAGCGCCACGCCATGCTGCCAGATACGAACACAATGGCCCCCGGCCGCGTCAACTCCGCCAATAGACGGTCTATCGCCACCCGATCCGTCAAACCAAAAGCGGACAATGGCGCGGCCTTGCCCTTCCGCTCCAGACTCATCGTCGGCTCGCAAAGCCACAGCGCGTCGCCATTGAGCGAATGAACGGCGCCCAACCTGCCCAACAATTCACGCGCGGCGGCATCATCCGCCACGGCAAGCGGCTCCAGGCCATAGGCAGATTCTTGCAACAACAGCCGCCGCCCCCATCCCGCCGTTGCGGCATAAACCCGGAAGGCATCGCAAATGTCCACCGCATGCGCCACCTCGCCAGCCTCCACAATCTCCTGCCACAAGAAACGGCGAAGAGCCCAGGCGTAGACATGAGAAGACAGCGCCACGACTTGAACGGTCAGCCGCTCCGCCTCCGCCTGGTCGCATGCGCGCCGCACCTGATCGGAGGCGTCTCCGCGCGAAGCGTCCGCCACGATCAGCAGATCCTTCCCCCAATGCTCTCCTCGCATGAAAAAGTAGCCATCTCCCCCCAGCCTATCCTCCATGCGCAAAAAAGCCGGCAATTCGCCGCGAGCGGAAACTGCAACGGCAGCCAAATCAGAAAACGCCAGATGCAAGGCCGGAACCGGCCAGCTCGCAGCGGCGTGGGCGGCATGGCTTTCGCCATCCACCAGCCCTAGCGCGTCCAGACACTGAGACATCTGCACAGAGTCCCGCCCCAGCATGCCGCTCTTTATCGCGACGCGAGCCCATTCCGGCAGCGACTGATGCTCACGCGCCACGTCCCCGGCGACATCTCCGCCCGGCGCCTCCTCTGGAGCGGCAAATGAGATATCCTCGGAATACCCCATATCAAAAGCCTCGGCAGCGCTTGCGCTCTCGCCCCTCGCCTCCTGCGCCACCCTTTGCAGCAATGCCATCCGTTCAGGAGCGATGCCTCCATTCGAATGAACGCCGCGAGGCGCCATGCCGCCTTCCGCCCCCGCATGTCGGCTGCCGGAAACGCATCGCCCCACTCCTGGTCGAAATAACCGGGGGGCATGGATGAAACTGCCATCGCCTCCCCAGGCTCAGCATGTGCCCCCTCCCTCCCGCGCTCCCAGGCAGCCGTCAAGCCATCCTCGCCGCTTGCCTCTCGAGCGGGAGCCTCTTGCTGCCAGTCAAAATCTTCATCCAGGTTTTCATCCAGTTCCCGCAATGGCGGCTCCGACGTCACCTCTTCCTTGGGAAGCCGAATCGTCCCAGCAAATTTTTGAAAGCGTCTTCGCTAGCCATTTCTACCTCTGTTTAATTGGCCGGATTGAATGGGTGATATTTCTTCAATTTGCGGAACGCCGACTCCACATCACGCGGATCAAGCAAACCCAGCGACATCTTGTAAATAGCATGCTCCATCGCCGTCTTTCCAAACATGCCGGCATCGTAAAGCTTTCCATTGCTCAGGGAGCGCCAATACCTTTCCGCCTCCCAGAAACGTCCTTCACGAATCATGGGCAACATTTCTTCAGTCACTTCGCACACCTCGGCGACAACCGTTTGCCCCACGGTTCCCAGATGGCGACAATGCGGACATCCTTCGCCTTCCGCTCTGATTTTCTCTATATCCAAACCCATGGAGGCGATAGTCATCAACAACTCCTCATCCAACACCTCCATTCCCGGCCGACAGCATTCCGGACACAACACTGGCACCAGCTTCTGATAGACCAATGCCACCAAAAAATCGGGAGAAGCCATGGCATGCAACGGCATGCCTATCTCGTCACCCGACAAACGTGGAATAATTCCAAAACAACTAGAAGCGTGAACAGTGGACAGCACCTGATGGCCCGTCTCCGTCATGGACTTGGCAAAGGCGCCCGTCTCTCTGTCACGCACTTCGCCGCTCATGATTTTGTCCGGATCCCCACGCAACACAACCTTGGCAGCCGCGCCAAAAGGCGTTTCGCCACTCTCTTTCTTTCCATCCTCAGCCTTCCGCTGAATAGGAATTTGGGTAACGTGAGGCTGAATATATTCAACTGGATCTTCTATTGAGTAGAATTTCTTGCCCGAATCCCGCTCATAGGTCATCAAAGTTCTTAAACTGGTTGTCTTGCCGGAACCCGTTTCACCGGCTATAACCAGCAAACCCGGAGAGCGGTGAACACCGTCTTCCAAAATTTCTATATGATCCTCGGCATACCCCAGCTGAGAAAGGCTCATGATATCGCTTTCCACGGCCTCATTCAGCAGGATCCGCAGTATGACATCCACCCCTCTATTTTCTTTTATGCTTTGAAATCGGAGCTGATAATCCCTGCCCTTGACAGAAATGGGAATAGAACAACTTTGATGCTTGTGCGGATCAAAGTGACCGTGACTTCGGCTGCTGGAGTCAGCCCGGGAGTTAAATGCTGTCGAAACCGCATCCATCATGGCATTAAAATCCCGTGACAATCTGTCCCGAGCATCTGCCTCTCTCAGCTTGCTATGTATCCGAAATTTGACCACCACTTGATTTTTATCGCGAAATTCAAAATGTACATCAGACGCCTTTAGCTCGATCGCCTTCTCAACAATCAAATCAAAGTTTCTGTAACCGCCCGTTTTAGGATCTCCGTCACGGGAGCTTGCTTCTGTGCTGTGCTGTTGCAACTGGGAGTGAATCAGGAGTATTTCCTCCATCGTCCCGACAAACACCCCCAAACAATTTAGTTTAGCCCTCGCATGCACGCCAGAGTCAAAGCGTTGCAAAAGGTCCGTCGCCTTCAATTGGCGATACGCGATATCTTCCAACAGTAAAATATACTGCCTGGCTTTTGCAGACCCCAGCACCATGGAGTTGTTTTCATAGCCAGACAACGACAGATCGCTTTCTTGCTTCCAACCATAGTGACGAATGGTCTCCGACTTCAAAGAAGCAACTCGCCTGACTGGCAAACCACCCTTGATGCCCGCGGAGCGTTCTCGCGCGCTCTGCATGACATGCGAGGGGGGAGCCGTACCCGTGCCTGAAAATTTAGCCAGCCATTTATTAAACATGGTCAGATGACCCTCATACCCACCTAGTTAACGCCGATCAGATGATGCGGCGCCCGCATCCATCAATAGTCTCTTTCGTTTTCCACCTTTGCCGATGTCGACAAAATCCCTCCGATTTGGACTACCTTCCACCCCTGAACAACCTCGTTTCGACTGACAATCTTGCCGTACTTCCCATCTACAACGAGGTATGCTTTTCTTACATTTCCGCTTCCCTGTATGAAAACGATGTCGAAAACCTGGGAAGCGCCATCCTTGCCCGGAACAGCAGTCCCCTGCATGGGAATCGGGGGAGAAACGGAAGGTATAGCCGGCAGACCGCCAGGCATGCTTACCCCCGCGGAAGGGGCTGGCGTGGTTAGCGTTCCTTTTGCGAAAGTGTCGATGGTATCCGCGGATGCAATGGAAGATGCCAAGGACAGCACTACAAAAAACTTACTTAACATAGAATCTCCCTTGAGCTGAAAACTCTGGCGATTTCTCATTGATCACAACGGTTACCTCAGTCAACGACATATTTCCCGCTCTCTCCAGTAAACCTGCAATCGAGTCAATAAAGGCCAAATGCCCCTTCAGCGACCAATCTCCTTTTGAAACCAACTCAATCGCCCCCCTCCTGTTTTTCAAAGCAGGAGGCTCCGCTATCAATGGCTGCAGTTTGGATAAAGATACACTCATCATCTCTTTACCCTGCTCGATCTGCTTTCCAGCATCGACCAAGATTTGCATGCGCACCCCGCCTTTCAAATAAAACTGATCCTGAGGAATGGGCACAACCTGCCTGGCTTGAGACTCTGGAATCGTCAGGCTTTCCGATGCCGTATCCATATCCTGAAACTGGCTGACCTGCCTCTCTTTCAGCAAGGTTTCAAACGTGCCGCCTGCCCCGCGCTTCCATACCAATATGCAGGCCTGGTCTTTGCACAAAAGGCGATCCACCTTCCAGCCCCCTGCCTCGCTGGGCAAGACCTGAATCAATCGCTGAACCGACCTTGCATATTGGACGCCATGATTAAGCGGCTCCTGATCCAAGGCTTTTTTCAACTGCGCCCGGTACTCAACGACAGGATCCGGCTTGGCCGCCTCCGCCTCCGCGATGCGGGCCTGGGCCTCTTTCTCAGACGCGTCCGACCACCACCACACTCCGCCCAGCGTTCCGCCCATGACCGCGAACAACAAAGCGATGCCAAACCAGCTTCTCGATGGCAGCTGCTTGAACTTGTAATCGCGTTTTTCTTCATCCGTCAGAGTGGTCGTGATGTCGGCAAGATTGACGTAACGCGTAACCTGGATTCGCTCGTCGTCGATATCCCCAGGATGGTTACCCCTGCGCCGACCTCTTGAATGAACTGAATGGCGGCATCGATCGCCGCGCTCCTGGGGAGCACGCGATCGTCTTCCGGCTTTCCGTCATGGATGGACAGGAAAACGACCTTCGAATTGTCGGCCGGGTCGCCATGCAGAAACACGACGTTCTGATCATCCGTGATTTCGCGCAAACAAACCCGCAAGCGCGAAAAACTCACTC